>NZ_JAVKGR010000019.1:0-44962 GCF_031470965.1 Nesterenkonia aerolata
GACGCCGCAGGATCCCCCACCAACAGGGACTCCACGCTCAACGGTGAATAGCCGGCTATGCCTTCTCGACCTGACACCACGACTGTTTCAAGCTCAGAGATCACCGGGGCGCTGTCCAGGGCGTGGTGATACGTCTCTGCCGACCAGTTCGTCAGTCCCAATACTCGCAGCCCTGTGGCGTGCAGTTCTCGGATGATCCCTGCGACGCCATGGACAGGCCCGGTCAGAGAGTCTTGGAAATGCTCGTAATAGTGCCGGATGAGTACGCCGTGCTGCAGGTTCTGCTCTTCGGCACGTTCAATGACGTCGTTGAGGGGAACACCGTGATCGGCCATCGTGTTGAGCCCGGCGAAATCTGCCTCCCGGATGAATTCCTGCCACTGAGTCCTGCTCATTCGGTCAGTGAAGGGGAGGTACGGATCCCAGCCCACCACGACGTTGCCGAGGTCGAAGATCACTGCGCTGATCGTTGATTCATCGGCTGCCGTCAATGCTGCGTTCCTTACCGAGGCTGTCATAGATTTGTGGAGCCTACGCTACCGGCTGACGTCTGGAGCTCAGGAGATCCGTCCCCCTCGGCCGCCGAGGCACTGTGCTGTCGCTGGCCCACCCTGGGCCGGGCTCCCGGCCCAGGGTTCAGGTTGCGGGGTCAGAGGGCGACGACAGCTTGGACGACGACGATCTTCACGATCATCCCCAGCGCAAAGACTGCCGAGTACCCTGAGCCGGCCCGGCTGTCGGCCAGCTGTGAGTTGACATGGGCGATGAGCACCGGCTGGCCGACGAATCCGGCCATCGCACCGGCTGTGCGGGCCGTTGAGAGTCCCAGCCCCCGGGCGCTAAGCCACAGCATCGGAAGGATCAGCAGCAATGTGGCGGCTGCAGTGAGTAGCACGAGCACCCCGGTCATCGTGAAGGCGGTCTGGGTGAACGCCTGCCCGCTGGAGAGCCCGACGGCGGCGAGGAACACGATGAGCCCGAGCTGACGGATGATGAGGTTCGCCGCCGTCGGCATCTTCCATACCAGCGGGCCGGTGCGTTCCATGCGTCCCAAGATCAGCCCGACGACCAACGGGCCCGCTGCCGCACCCAAGGCTACGCTTGCGCCCCCGACCGGCACACTGATCAGCCCCGCGGCCACGCCGAGGGCCAGGCCCAGACCCACCGGCAGGAAGTTCACCTGGGTGACCTCATTCTCGGAATCACCGACGGCGCTGCTGATCTCTTCGACACGTTCACGGGGGTAGACGATACGCAGACGATCCCCCAGCTGCAGGATGGATTCCCGCTGGGCGAGGAAATCATCGTCACCACGCCGGATACGGGTGACCAGCGCGCCGAACCGATCATGGAGGCCGAGCTCACCGATGCTGCGTCCGGCGGCGCTCCGGGCAGAGACTGTGAAACGCCGAAAGTCCACCACAGAACGATCATGGGCCAGGTGTCGGTCGATGCGCTCACCGAGGAACTCTGCGGCCTCTTCCACCGCCTCGGGGACTCCCACCAGGACCACTTGGTCTCCCTCGACCAGCCGCCCGGTCGGTGAGGCGACGGTGACCTCACCTTTGTGCAGCAGGTAGGAGACCCGCACAGTGCCGCCGGTGCCGCCAGTCTCGCCGTCGTCGCCGGTGGGGGAGGCGACACCGGGGATCTCGGCGATCGCGACGTCCCGATGGACCAGGACGCTGAAGTCCACCAGTCCCGAGGCGCTGACCGGGTCCGGATCCCGGTGTCCGGGGGAGGAGGTGCGGGTGACGTAGGTGAGCATGACCATAGTGAGGATCACACCCACCGGGTAGGCGATGGCGTAGCCGACCGCAGGCGTGGAGGAGCCGCCGAGTGCATCGCTGGCCGCGGCCAGCGCGGGCGTGGCGGTCAGTACACCGGCGAAGATGCCGCCACCGATGCCATGCTCGAGGTCCAAGAAGTGCTCAGCGAGGATGATGAGACCGCCGAAGAGGAGCAGCAGCACAGTGGCGATGATCATCAGCGGATACTGTCGGCGCAGATCGCCGAAGAACGTGGCACCGGCGGAGAGGCCGATCGTGTAGACGAACAGGGCGAGCCCCAGCGACTGCACCAGCTCCAGGCCTTCGCCGAGCCCCGGGTCCAGCGCGCCGACGGCGAGGCCGACGAACAGGGCGCCGGCCGGGCCGAACCGCAGCGGACCGAAGGGGACCACGCCCAGGGCCGCCCCGAGGGTGATGACCAGTGAGAGGGTCAGCAGCGGAGAGGACAACAGCACCTCGACCATGGATCCACGATAATCGGAACCGAGCCCGGGGTGAGGATAATGTGGTGCTATGCATATCAACACGGGCGCATCGGACGAGCAGCAGGCACGCCGAGGGGGCGTGCTGCTGAAAGCGGTGGGGGTCACAGTGGGAGTCACCGCGGTGGCGCAGCTGGTCGTCGCTGGGTCGCTCATCGCCCTGGACGCGGTGAAGAAGAAGGAACGGAAGCACCGTGAGGCCCCGCGTCCGGGGACGTTCCACACGGCGGTCGAAGACTCGCATCTGAGCATCTACACCTTAGGGGCTGAGCTCTATGACGATATGATCCTGGCCATCGATTCCGCGGAGCGTACGATCCAGATGGAAACCTTCATCTGGAAGGATGACGCGGTCGGTCGGCGGTTCATGGACGCGATCAACCGCGCGGCCGAACGCGGAGTGACCGTCCATGTGCTCTATGACGGTTTCGCCAATCTCGTCGTACCGCACAGCTTCTACCGCGGGTTCTCCGAGAAGGTCAACGTCTTCCGTATGCCGGTGCTCGGACGTCGCTTTTGGAAGGGACCGATCCGGCACAACGGGTTCAACCATTCCAAGATCCTCGTCGTCGATGAGACCGTTGGTTTCGTCGGTGGGTACAACATCGGTGAGACCTATGCGCGGCAGTGGCGGGACACCCACGTCCGCGAAGTGGGTCCGGCAGTGTGGGGGCTGCGGCATTCGGTGAAGCGGGTCTGGAACGACGTGTTCGAACGGGGAGAGAAGATTCCGTGGGTCGAGCCGGCGAACTGGGATCCGGAGGTGCAGGTCTCAGCGAATCTGCCCGTCCAGCTGGTGTACCCGATTCGGCAGATGTACCTCAACGCCATCGAGCGCGCCAGCGATCATATCTGGATCACCACCCCGTACTTCATCCCTGACCAGCAGATCCTCAAGGCTCTGCTGGCCGCGTCTGAACGTGGCGTCGATGTCCGAGTGATGGTGCCCAAAGACTCCAACCACATCGTCGCCGACTGGGTCTCTCGCGGTTTCTACGGTCAGATGCTCGATTCCGGGGTGACGATCCTGCTGTATTCGGCCTCGATGATCCACGCGAAGACCGCCACGATCGATGGTGTCTGGTCCACCGTCGGTACCGCGAATATCGACCGTCTCTCACTGTCGTTCAACTATGAGACGAATATCGAAATCATCGATGAGGGTTTCGCCACGGAGATGGAGAAGGTGTTCCGTTCTGATCTGCAGCACTGTGACGTGCTGACCTCACCGGAATGGCGTGACCGTAACCCCCTGGCCCGGGTTGCCGAGGTGATCCTGGTGCCGCTGCGATCCTTCCTGTGAATCCGGCGGTAAGCCCAGTGCAGAAACGAGCAGAGAGTGTCTGAGTACATGCGTGCGATGGTGATGGAGTCCATCCGGGGACCATTGAGTGTTCAGTCTGTGCCGGCTCCGGAGTCGCCGTCGGCCGGTGTGGTGATCGAAGTGCAGGCCACCGGCCTGTGCGGCAGTGATTGGCATGCCTGGGCCGGTCATGAGGACATCGCGTTGCCGCATGTGCCGGGACACGAGTTGGCGGGAGTCATCGCGGCTGTCGGTGAGGGAGTGCGCGAGTGGTCCGTGGGGGACCGGGTGACTGTACCTTTCGTCTGCGGGTGCGGTCAGTGCCGGTGGTGCCTGGCTGGGGAAGCTCAAGTGTGTCCGGATCAGCAGCAGCCCGGGTTTACCCACTGGGGCTCCTTCGCTGAGTACGTGCCGATCCACGCGGCTGACACGAACCTGGTGGCTGTCCCCGAGGGCGTGTCGGCTGAGGCGGCGGCTGCTCTGGGCTGTCGGTTCGCCACCGCTTATCGGGCCCTGACCGCCCGGGCGGGATTGGCGCGGGGGCAGTGGCTGACCGTGGTGGGGGCCGGCGGTCTGGGGCTGAGTTTGGTGATGATCGCCCGTGCCCTGGGAGCCCGGGTGATCGCTGTGGATCGGAGTGCCCAGGCGTTGTCCGCAGCCGAGCGGCTGGGTGCGGAGCACACGATTCTCGCGGACGGCGCAGACGTGCCCGCGGAGGTCCATCGATTGACCGGCGAGGGCAGCGATGTGGCAGTCGACGCCGTGGGCAGCGCACAGACCTGTGCGGACTCGGTGATGAGCCTGCGGCGGCGTGGCCGGCATGTACAGATCGGCTTGCTGCCCACTGAATCAGGGCTCTCGCCGGTGCCGATGGCTCGTGCCATCGCCTGGGAGCTGGATCTGCTGGGCAGCCACGGGATGGCTGCGGCCGATTACCCCGGCATGCTGGAGCTGATCCGGACCGGAGCGCTGCAGCCTGAGGCGTTGATCGAGCGGGTCGTCGGCCTGGAGGAGGCTGCCGAGCTGCTGCCTCATGCCTCCGGCGGTGCCGCCGGTGGCATGACGATGATCCGGCCGAGTTCATACCTGAGTCTGGAGGCTCTGCTCTATAGTTGAGCGCATGCCGCCGACTGCGTGTGATCCCTGCCACATATCCTGTGGAGGATTCTCATGACATGCCGGGTTTTCCACCGAACGGCCGCCGTCGTCGCGGTGGCCTCGGCGCTGTGCCATCTGCTGATGCTGGGACATGGGAACGTCCTGTGGGGTCTGCTGATGGCAGCGATGGCGGTGGTGTGCTTCCCCTGTGCCGGGCATCTGTGGCGACGCCCAACGATCAGCCTGTGGGTGGTGCTGGGGCTGATGAATGCGGCCATGGTGGCTGTCCACGCGATGCTCTGGCGGATGGGGGATGGCGGGCATGTCCACACCGCCGCCGGAGAAGCCGGGCCTCACGCGCCGGGTGTCTCGGGGGTGACGCACCAAGGGCACGAAGGGTTCGAGATTTCCGGGATCGTCAGCATGGATACGGTGTTCGTGTTCGCGACGGCTCTCGCCGTCCTGGAAGTTCTTCTCGCCGCAGCGGCTCTTGTGGTACTCACGCGCAGAACAAGCTCCGTGCCGCACGAGCATCACCATCGGCTTCGGTCAGCTCGACAACTTCAATAGGCTGAGTATCTCGCTGCCGCTCACTTGTGC
Organism: Nesterenkonia aerolata; assembly: GCF_031470965.1. NCBI lineage: Bacteria > Bacillati > Actinomycetota > Actinomycetes > Micrococcales > Micrococcaceae > Nesterenkonia > Nesterenkonia aerolata. The sequence goes on from NZ_JAVKGR010000019.1 coordinate 5,274, forward strand.
TGACGCCATCGACCAGGCCAGCAGACAACGAAGTGGGAACAAGTCACGTCCGCTGATGCCGACTGTTCCGAGCACGAACATTGGGTGGGCCCTACCGGGATCGAACCGATGACACTCGCGGTGTAAACGCGATGCTCTACCAGCTGAGCTAAAGGCCCTCAGCGCGGGAAACTACTAGCGTCTCGTGCGCCAGCACAGCACTCTATCACCGTGGCGGGTCAGACATGCAGCCGAACCAGCGCGGCGATGCCTTCCCGATTCTGCCGCAGATCAGTCGACTGCGCCGTCGGCAAGAGCCTGTGAAGCGGCCTCCTGCTCCGCAGCGAAGAGCGCGGCCCCGACGATCCCGGCGTTGTTGCGCAGCGTCGCCGTCACCACCGGGGCACGTGTGTCGGTCACATAGGGGAGGAAGTCCTCGCTGCGCTTCGACACCCCACCGCCGATGATGAAAAGCCGCGGCGCGGTCAGCCGTTCCACGTGGAGGAGGAATCGGTTCAGCAGCTTTCCGTATTCATCCCAGGGCATGTCTGCGGCCTTCCGCGCCGCTGCCGAGGCCTTATGCTCGGCTACCTCGCCTTCGAACTCCAGGTGCCCCAGCTCCATATTCGGCACCAGCACTCCGTCATGGACGATCGCTGAACCGATCCCTGTGCCCAGGGTGATGGTCATGACCGACCCGCCCTGCCCCACACCGGCACCGAACCGGGCCTCGCCCAATCCCGCTCCGTCGGCATCGTTGAGGGTGCGTACGCGCCCGGGAAGATCGGAGAGCAGCGCGTCAAGATCGGTGTTCATCCAGGAGGGGTCGATATTCGCCGCCGAGTGGACCACTCCATCGACGACCACCCCGGGGATCAGCACTCCGACGCCGAGCGACTCCCGTTCGGGCGCCTCCTCGCGGGAGAGCAGCTCGTCGACGATCTCGGCGATGACGTCCCGCACGGCCGCCGGGGTTGCGGGCTTCGGCGTCTCGATGCGGAACCGTTCACCGATCAGCTCACCCTTCTCGAGATCCACGATGCCGCCCTTGATCCCGGTGCCCCCGACGTCGACGCCCAAGGCACGCCGAGGCAGACGATTCAGAGTCTCCCGGGAGATCCCGGCCGGACGGTGGGGCGAGGTGCTGTGGTCAGTCACGATGGGATGTCCTCTCAGGATGCCGGGTCATTCGCCGGTGGTCTCAGCGCTCGGCAGGGTCAGGATCTCAGCACCGGCGTCGGTGACGACCAATGTGTGCTCGAACTGCGCGGTGCGTTTGCGGTCCCGAGTCACGGCGGTCCAGCCGTCGGACCACATATCGAAGTGCCGGGTGCCCAAGGTCAGCATCGGCTCGATGGTGAAGACCATGCCCGGCTCCATCGGCTGCGAATAGTCAGGGGCGGCGTCATAGTGGGGGATGACCAGCCCGGTGTGGAAGGCCTTGCCGACTCCGTGGCCGATGAACTCCTGGACCACCCCGTAGTCGAAGCGTCTGGCGTAGGACTCGATCGCCCGGCCGATCACATTGATGGGGCGCCCGGGCTTGACCACTTTGATGCCCCGCATCATGGCCTCGTGCGTGCGCTCCACCAGCAGCCGTGACTCCTCATCCACCTCACCGACGAAGAAGGTGCGATTGTGATCGCCGTGGACGCCGTCCAGGTACGCAGTGATGTCCAAGTTCACGATGTCCCCGTCGTTCAGGACCGTCGAATCAGGAATTCCGTGACAGATGACTTCATTGATCGAGGTGCAGATCGCTTTGGGGAAACCGCGGTACCCCAAGCAGGAGGGGTAGGCGCCACGCGAGGTCAGATAGTCATGAGCGAAGGCATCGAGCTCATCAGTGGTCACACCAGGGCGGATGAGCTCAGCGGTGGCCACCATGCAGTCCGCGGCGAGCTGACCGGCCCGGCGGATCCGGGCAACCGTCTCGGCGTCGTAGGCGTCCTCGCCGGTGTATTTCGGCGGAGCCTCGAGCCCCACATAGTTCGGACGCTCGATCTCAGCCGGGACGGGCCTCTGCGGGGAAACGGTTCCTTTGGTGAGCGTGCCGATCGGGGCGTGGGAGGCAACAGCAGACATGCTGGTCATGGTAGTCAGCCCCATGCCCAGAGGGCCACCTCAGCATGAGCCATTCTCATCACCGCACCATCCGGACGAGAGATCACGCCGACGAGTCAGCGCGAGACTTGTGCTTCAGCACCGAGGCCAACCCGGTGATGGCGGTAACTGCCGTGAAGGCCACTGGAAGTGACGTCCAGGCGGCGAGCAGCACTCCCGTGGCGGCCGGCTAGACCCCGTGGGTGGCGACCCAGGCAATCACTCAGACGATCACTTAGACAGGAGGGGAGTCGCGCGGGTGAGCACCGGGACATCACCCTGGTCTGGGTCGACGTTCCGGCCTGAGTAGGATTGACCAGGCAAGCTGACGGCCGCCACATCAGAGGCAGGCCGACAACGCAAGCAGGGTGAGAGCGTAAGCAGGCCGAGAACGCAAGGAGGAGCTGTTATGGCTGAGTACTGGTACAACCTGCAGACCGGTGAAGTGGAGGAGGGCCAGCAGTCGAGTTGGTCGAAGCTGCTGGGACCGTACTCGACCCGCGAGGAGGCCTCCCGGGCGATGCAGCGCGTCGACGCCAACAACGAGGCCTGGGACGAGGCCGACGAGGACGCCTGACCCCGGAGTATCAGCCGCCGCCTTAGTAGCTGTGCTCCTGCGCCGGGAACGCCCCGGAGCGCACCTCATCGCGGTAGGTGCGCACTGCCTCCGACATCGTGGCGCGCAGTTCGGCGTACTGGCGGACGAAGCGCGGCACGCGCCCGGCGTTGAGCCCCAGCATGTCCTGCCACACCAGCACCTGGCCCGTCGTCGCAGCCCCGGCACCGATGCCCACAGTCGGTACCCGCAGCGCCGCATCGACCTCCGCGGCCACATCGGCCGGGACCATCTCCAGCAGCACACAGAAGGCCCCGGCCTCCTGCAGCGCCAGGGCATCGTTCATCACCGTCTGAGCAGCCTCACCCCGGCCCTGGATGCGGTATCCGCCCAGGGCGTGCTCCGACTGCGGGGTGAAGCCCACATGAGCCATGACAGGGATGCCAGCCGAGACCATGGCCCGGACGTGATCGGCCATGCTGGCGTCGGCCTCCACCTTCACCGCGTGGGCCCCGGACTTCTTCATCAGCCGGACCCCGCAGTGCACGGCCTGCTCCGCCGAGGCCTCATAGGTGCCGAAGGGTGCGTCCACCACGACCATCGCCCGCGACGCGGCCCGGGTGACCGCCGAGGCGAAGACCACCATCTCCTCCAGAGAGATCCGCAGTGTGGACTCCTGTCCCAGTACCACGTTCGCCGCAGAATCACCGACCAGCAGCACCTCGATGCCGGCCTCATCGAAGATCTGAGTGGTCATCGCGTCATACGAGGTCAGCATGGAGAACCGCTCACCGCGATCCTTGAACTGCTGCAGATGCACTGTGCGCACCCGCGAAGGCGTCAGCGCTGGCCTCTGAGCAGAGGGCTGGGAGGTCCCGGAGCTGGTACCCCCGTAGGGGGCTGGCTGGTCACTGGACATACCCTCAGGGTACCTGTGCTTCTCGTGCGTGCCGAAGGTGCCGGATGGGTAGAGTGGAGCCGACACGGCACGCGCGAGAAGGCATGACCGGAAGGCGGCATCAGCATGGACCGACAGCAGGAATTCGTACTGCGCACCATCGAGGAACGCGATGTGCGCTTCGTCCGGCTCTGGTTCACCGATGTGGTCGGGGCCCTGAAATCTGTGGCCCTGGCACCTGCTGAAGTCGAGGGGGTCTTCAGTGAGGGCCTCGGGTTCGACGGCTCCTCGATCGAGGGATTCTCCCGTGTGTTCGAGTCCGATATGCTCCTGCGCCCGGACCCCAGCACCTTCCAGATCCTGCCCTGGCGCAGTGAGGACGAACCGACCTCACGGATGTTCTGCGACATCCTCACTCCGGACCAGGAGATCTCCGCGGCCGACCCGCGCGCGGTGCTGCGCCGTCAGCTGGACCGCGCCGCTGACATGGGCTTCACCTGCTACACCCACCCGGAGATCGAGTTCTATCTCCTCGATTCGGAGAGGGCCGAGGGCGGCGTCCCCGTCCCGGTGGATCAGGCCGGATACTTCGATCACGTCACCGGCAGTGTGAGCCAGGATTTCCGCCGTCACGTGGTTTCCATGCTCGAGTCTGTGGGCATCTCCGTGGAGTTCAGCCATCATGAGGCCGGGCCCGGTCAGAATGAGATCGATCTGCGCTACGCAGACGCGCTGACCACCGCGGACAACATCATGACCTTCCGCACCGTGATCAAAGAGGTCGCGGTGATGCAGGGCAAATACGCCACCTTCATGCCTAAGCCGTTCACCGAGCATCCCGGCTCCGGCATGCACACCCACTTCGGGCTGTTCGAGGGTGATGCCAATGCGTTCTACGCGCCCAACGCTGAATACAACCTCTCGAAGATCGCCCGGCAGTTCATCGCCGGGGTGCTCGCCCACGCCGCGGAGTTCACCGCGGTGACCAATCAGTTCGTCAATTCCTATAAGCGGCTCTGGGGTGGCGGCGAGGCGCCCTCACACATCTCCTGGGGCCACAACAACCGCTCCGCACTGATGCGCGTGCCGCTGTATAAGCCCACGAAGGGTGGCTCCGCGCGGGTGGAGTTCCGCGGAGTGGACTCCGCAGCGAACCCCTACCTGGCCTACGCCATGGTGATTGGCGCCGGGCTGAAAGGTATCCAGGAGGAGTATGAGCTGCCCGAAGCTATCACTGAAGATGTGTGGTCGCTGACCACCGCTGAGCGCAAGGCAATGGGCATCAAGCCGCTTCCGGGTACCCTCCATGACGCGATCCGTCAGATGGAGGAATCCGAGCTGGTCGCCGAGGTCCTGGGCGAACAGGTCTTTGAGAACCTGCTGCGCAATAAGCAGGCCGAATGGGACGACTACCGGGTCAACGTCTCGCCGTTTGAGATCCAGCGGTATCTCGGCCAGATCTGAGGCAGCGATGGCGCAGAGCAGCGAGACCTCCCGCCGTGCCCTGATCTCTGCTGGCTTCCAGGAGCTGGAGCGAGCCGATGCGTTCCTGCAGGATCGCCAGCTCGCGGGTCTCGATACTGAGCGTCTGCTGGGTACGTTCCGTCAGGCGGCCAACCCCGACCAAGCCCTGCTGCTGCTGATCCGGCTGATCGAACGGGCCGAATCGGCACGCGAGGTTTTCAGCGATGCGGGGGAGCGGCATTACCAGGATGCGGTACCGCTGGTGCGTCTTTTGGGGGCTTCGCAGGCGTTGGGTGAGTTCCTGATCCGCCGCCCCGAGCACATCGACCTCATCACTCACGCCGACCCTCGCGCTCATGTCTCTGTGGTCGAGGACGGACATACCTATCGGATTCCAGAGTCGCTTGACGCCGAGGAACTGCGTCATCGGCTGCTGGACGCCGTTCGGGCTGAGCCTGCTGACGACGACCAGAGACCACCGCTGGCGAACCTCGACGGCGACTTCACCGTCAAGGACGCCACCGTCGCGCTGCGTATCGCCTACCGACGCGAACTCACCGCTCTGGCGCTGCGTGATCTCTGCGCGGAGGATCCGTTGATCTATCAGCCGGTGGTCTCCCGTCAGCTCTCGGATCTCGCGGCCGCCGCACTGGATGCCGCACTGGCTGTGGCCCGCGCCGAACGGCGTGACAAGGAATGCCACGGTACAGAACGCCACGGTACAGAACGCCATGGGATGGGACGCCATGGTACGGAACGTCACGGCGCGGAGACTGAGACTCTGACCCCGGCTGAGCAGGTTGAATTGGCCGTTATCGGAATGGGCAAATGCGGGGCCCGAGAGCTGAACTACATCTCCGACGTCGACGTCATCTACGTCCACCGGGCGCCCGAGGAACTCGACAGCAGCATCGCCTCCGAGACGGCCATCGCCTTGGCCGGAGGGCTCACCAGGATCATCGGCTCCGCAGCCCCTGAACCGGGGCTCTGGGAGGTCGATGCGAATCTGCGCCCCGAAGGCAAGGACGGCGCGCTGTCCCGGACTCTGGACTCACATCGGGAGTACTACCGTCGATGGGCACACGGCTGGGAGTTCCAGGCCTTGCTCAAGGCCCGGCCGGTGGCCGGAAGTCGCAGCCTGGGTGCCGACTATGTCGAGGCGATCTGGCCGCAGGTCTGGACCTCCTCCCAGCAGGAGGGATTCGTCGAGAACGTCCAGCGGATGCGGCAGCGGGTCTTCGCGCATATCCCGGACAGCGAGGTCGATCGGGAGATCAAACTGGGCTCCGGGGGGCTGCGGGACATCGAGTTCACCGTCCAGCTGCTCCAGCTGGTCCACGGCCGGATCGATGAGTCCTTACGGGTCCGGGACACACTCACCGCAGTGGAGGCGCTGGCCCGCGGAGAATATATGGCCACTAAGGATCAGCAGGCCATGTCAGCCTGTTACCGGCAGTTGCGGCTGTGGGAGCATCGGGTGCAGATGTCGCAGATGCGCCGCACACACCTGTTCCCGCAGCGGGAGAACGACCTTCGTGCGCTCGCGCTGGCCGCACAGCCTCCGGCCGTGCCGCGGCGCCCCTCGGCGGAGGACCTGCAGAAGGAATGGAAGCGGGTGCGCCGTGACGTCGCCTCCTTCCACGAGCAGATCTTCTACCGGCCGCTGCTCTCGACCACTGCCGTGCTCTCCGATGACGAGGTCCGGCTGTCCTCGGAGGCGGCTCAGGACCGGCTCGCAGCCCTCGGCTACGCCGATACCCGTTCGGCGATGCGTCATATCGAATCTCTGACCTCGGGGGTGACCCGCCGGGCCACGGTGCGCCGGAGGATCCTGCCGATGATGCTCGGCTGGTTCGCCGACGGCGTGGACCCCGACGCCGGCCTGTTGGCGTTCCGGAGGCTGAGCGAGTCACTGGGGAAGAGCCCGTGGTACCTGACCATGCTGCGGGATTCGGCGGTGGCCGCCCAACGGCTGTCCCATATCCTCTCCAGCTCCCGGTTCATCTCGGACCTGTTGGAGCACTCCCCGGAGTCAGCGCGGTGGCTCGGTGAGGACGCGGCGCTGACCCCGCGCAGCTTCGAACAGCTGTGGCAGGAGATCTCATCTCAGCTGGACCGGCATGAGAAGGACGATGCGCAGAACGCCATCCGTCTGACGCGGCTGGTCCGTCAGCGCGAGATCCTCCGGGTGGCGATCGCTGACGCCTCGGGCCTGCTGGATCAGAAGCAGGTCGGTGCCGCGTTGGCCGATATCGACCGCGCCGCTACTTTGGGAGCGTTGCGCGTGGCCGAGAACGAGATCTTCGCGCAGACAGGCCGTCTGATCGACTTCCTGGTGGTGGCGATGGGACGCCAGGGCGGAGCCGAGATCTCCTACGGCTCCGATATGGATGCCCTGTTCGTCCATCGTGCCCTCGAGGACACAGACGCCTCAGCCGCCGATGAGCAGGCCCAGAAGCTGGCCGCCCGGCTCACCGCCTTACTGCAACGGCCCACCAAACCGGCGGTGAAGGCCGAATATCCGCTGCAGGTCGATGCGGACCTGCGCCCCGAGGGCAAGCAGGGACCGTTGTCCCGGTCCTTGGAGTCCTACCGCGAGTACTACCGGCGCTGGATGGAGATCTGGGAGCGTCAGGCGTTGCTGCGCGCCCGCCCGGTGGCCGGCTCGGATGACCTGGCTGAGGAGTTCATGCGCACCGTCAACGAAGTGCGCTACGGGCCGGCCCCCACTGCCGGGCAGATCCGAGAGATCCGGCGGATCAAGGCCCGTGTCGAATCCGAACGTCTGCCCCGGGGAGCGGACCCGGCCCGGCATGTGAAGCTCGGACGCGGGGCGCTCTCCGACGTCGAATGGCTGGTCCAGCTCATCCAGCTGGAAGAGGCCTCACAGTACACGGAGCTGCACACCCCCTCGACGCTGCCGGCACTGGAGGCGATGGTGCAGATGGAGCTGCTCGCCGCCGAGGACGCACAGACACTCGCCGAGGCGTGGAGTCTGTGCACCCGGGTGCGCAGCGCGATCAAGATCTGGACCGGCCGATCCGCTGATGTGCTGCCGTCCTCTCGCCGCGATCTCGAGGCCATCGCCCGCTGGTGTGGCTTCGGCGCCGGGGGCGCCTCCGCCTTCGAGGAGCACTATCTGCGCACTACCCGCCGCAGCCGTCAGGTCTATGAGCGTCTCTTCTACGGCGAGGTCGACTGAGCCGGCTCGATCAGCCCGCCGAGCCGGAGGTGGGCCACGGGGCCAGCAGCTCCAAGGTTCGGTGCTTGGCGTCTTCTTCGGGCGCCAGGTTCACCAGCATCAGCTCGTCGGCCTCGACGCGGTCACCGAAACTGTCCAGCCAGTCGACGACCTGATCGGCGGTGCCGGCCACTGTCTCCGAGAGCATGCTCAGCACCTGCTGACCGGCAGGGTGGTCACGCAGGGCGGTGACGTCATCGTCGGTGAGGTGGCGTCCTCGGCCGAGCATGGCGCGGATCCAGCTGTTCTCAGCGAGATGCCGCTGCTGACGTGCGGTGGATTCCTCGTCGGCTGCAATGACATTGGCCGCGGCGATGAAATGCGGTTGGGCCTCCGGGCCGAGCAGGCTCTGTGCGGCGTCGAAATGCGCCCGGTAGGTCTGGGCGGCCTCGCCGAGCATCTGCGGAGCGAAGTGCGAGGCGAAGGCATAGGGAAGTCCCAGCTGGGCGGCGAGCTGGGCGCCGAAGAGTGAGGATCCCAGGATGTAGAGCGGCACATCGGTGCGGTAGCCGGGGTAGGCGTTGACGCCGGGGATCCGCGAGTAGCCGCGGAGGTAGCCGTTGAGTTCCAGGACGTCCTGCCGGAAGTGCTCTGCTTCTGAGCCGTCACGGCGCAGCGCGCGCATCGTATTCGGATCCGTCCCCGGGGCCCGGCCGAGACCGAGGTCGATCCGGTCGGGGAAGAGGGTCTCCAGAGTGCCGAACTGTTCGGCGATCGTCAGCGGCGCGTGGTTCGGCAGCATGATCCCGCCGGCGCCGACCCGCAGGTTCTCCGTGGCGGCGGCGATGTGCTGGATCATGACTGCCGTGGCCGAGGAAGCGATATGGGGCATGTTGTGGTGTTCGGCGAACCAGAGCCTGGTGTAGCCGAGCCCGTCAGCGGTCTGCGCGAGGCGGCGGCTGCGGGCGATGGCCTCAGCGATAGTGTCCTCAGAACGCACAGTGGCCAGGTCCAGCAGGGACAGCGGGCGGGATGCCGACACGGGGGATCACACTCCAGAACGAGCACGGGACGCCGTGGGCCGGCGTCGGGACTCTCCGTGCAACAGGCCGATGGCGTCGCTCATTCCGCAGCGGTGATGTACCTTGATGTGCCTTTGCCCAGCCGAGGTCCTGCCAACGCGCCTACCCTCTCACTGTAGAGTCACAGGTATGAGACGAGTGCGGCCGTTCGCTATTTCAGGTCTCATCACCGCAGTAGTCATGGCGGCGCTCTCATTCGTCATCGAAGATGCCGACCAGTCGAAGAGCACGTTGGTGGTGGGGCTGATCGCCGCGGTCACCATCACTGCGATACCGATTTACGGCATCAACTCGTGGTCTCTTGCGAAACGCTCGCTCGTACATTTTCTTGTGATGCTCGCGACGACATTTCCCCTGCTGCTCTACAGCGGATGGTTCACCCTGCCAGTGGCCATCGGTGTGTTTGTGCTGTTCGGAATCCTCGGCTGGACAATCGGTTACGTCGTCTACCGAGTCCAGGAGAGGAACCAACCCACGGTCACTCAGCGCCGAATGTCTCAGGGTTGACCGGTCGTTCGGCGGTGGGGAGCCCGGCGACGACGAGACAGTAGGAGTCGGTGACGAGTTCCTCGACGAGCTGCCGCTCCGTCGAATCTCCCGGAGCCACAGTGATCCAGTGCCGCTTATTCATGTGATAGCCGTGGCTGATCCCCGGATGCGAGGCACGCAGCGCCTCGGCGTCCTCCGGAGGCGTCTTCAGGACCAGCACCGGCTGACCCCGGGAGGAGGCCGTCACGCCGAAACCGGTGCTCGCCTCGGGAACCCGGGTCATGAGCATGAAGACCCTATTGCGTACCGAGGCGACCTCATAGTCGGGGCCGAAACGGAAATCGAAGCTACTTCCGGGAAGTGCCTCTGCACGTCTTCGCGCAGTGCTGTGCAGCTGTTCGCCGTCCATCATGTCTCCCTGAAAAGTCGCATCGAAAGTCGCATCACAGCAGACGACGGCATCGCCCGCCGATCATCCCACGAGGGTGGAGAGGATCGGCGGGCGATGCCGTGATGCTGCGTCAGTTCGGGTGCCGTGTCAGCTCGAGTGGATCAGAGTGAATCAGATTGAGTAGTAGAGCTCGAACTCGTAGGGGTTCGGGCGCAGGTTCAGCGGAAGGATCTCTTCCTCGCGCTTGTACTCGATCCAGGTGCGGATCAGGTCCTCGGTGAAGACGTCGCCTTCGAGGAGGAACTCGTAGTCGTTCTCCAGCGCCTCCAGCGCCTCATCCAGTGTGCCCGGAGCCTTCTGGATGTCAGCGGCCTCCTCCGGAGGCAGTTCGTAGAGGTCCTTATCGATCGGCTCCGCCGGCTCGATCCGATTGCGGATACCGTCCAGACCAGCCATCAGCTGTGCCGCGAAGGCCAGGTAGGGGTTGGAGGAGGGGTCCGGGGCGCGGAACTCCAGGCGCTTGGCCTTCGGGTTGGAGCCGGTGATCGGGATGCGGATCGCCGCCGAGCGGTTGCCCTGCGAGTACACCATGTTCACCGGGGCCTCGAAGCCCTTGACCAGGCGACGGTAGGAGTTCACGGTCGGGTTGGTGAAGGCCAGCACGGCGGAGGCGTGCTTGAGCAGACCGCCGATGTACCAGCGGGCGGTGTCGGAGAGGTTGGCGTAGCCCTTCTCATCGAAGAACAGCGGCTCGCCGTCGTTCCACAACGACTGGTGGCAGTGCATACCCGAGCCGTTGTCCCCGAAGACCGGCTTGGGCATGAAGGTGGCCGACTTGCCGTACTGCAGCGCGGTGTTCTTCACCACGTACTTGAACTTCTGCAGGTCATCCGCGGAGTGGACCAGAGTGTTGAACGTGTAGTTGATCTCCTGCTGGCCCGGCGCACCCACCTCGTGGTGCGAGCGCTCGACCTCCAAACCGGCACGGTCCAGAGCCATGCAGATCGCATCGCGGACCTCGGAGGACTTGTCCTGTGGGCTGACCGGGAAGTATCCGCCCTTGACGGCGAGCTTGTGACCCAGCCCCTGACCGGTCAGCTCCTCCTCCGGGGCGCCCTGGGTCTCCACGGAGCCGATCGAGTAGTAGGACTCCTGCGGCGAGGACTTCCACTGGATGTCGTCAAAGAGGAAGAACTCCGCCTCAGGCGCGAAGAAGGCGGTGTCGGCGATGCCGGAGGCTGCCAGGTACTCCTCGGCCTTCTGGGCCACACCGCGCGGGTCGCGGCGGTAGGGCTCGCCGGTGCGGGGGTTCACGATGGAGAAGTTCATCGCCAGAGTCTTCTCGGCCCGGTACTCGTCGACGAAGGCGGTGGCCACGTCCGGGATCAGCTGCATATCGGACTCGGCGATGCCCTGGAAACCGCGGATGGAAGAGCCGTCGAAGAGCTGTCCGTTCTCGAAGAAGTCCTCATCCACCGTCTTGGCGGGAACGTTGAAGTGGTGCTGGCTGCCGGGAAGGTCGGTGAACCGGACGTCCACGAACTTCACGTCTTCTTCCTGGATGAACGCCAGGACTTCCTCAGGGCTGCTGAACATGTGTTCTGCTCCTCGTATGCTCGTCATATCAGGCCGGTGTCTGTTCAAGCCCCGGCCGCTGCGCTTCAGCCTATCGAGAATCTGGTTTCGCAACGGTGACGTTCATGTTTCAGGCGTGTAACACCGCCTACTCACACCTCACCTCCGACGCCCAGTAGGGTGTAGTGCTGTGGCAGATCGTCAGGACAATGCGGGAGACCAGGGAGACACCGGCGGAGACCTCGGTGACGCCTGGCCAGGTCAGCGGCTCGGGCTTCCGCAGCAGGGGCCCGGAAGCATCGCCGGATTCGGGCGACGGGTGCTCGCCCTGCTCTTCGACTGGGGGATCGCCATGCTCATCTCCGCAGGCTTCTTCGGCGGCGACCCGTTGGCCACATTGATCCTGTTCGTCGCCATGCACGTCATCCTCATCGGTCTGCTCGGCATCACCATCGGCAAACGTCTGCTGCGGATCCAGGTGGTGCGCGGACATTCGGTGCCAGGCCCGCTCTGGGCGGCCGTGCGGACCGGACTGCTGCTGCTGGTCATCCCCGCGATCATCGCCGGCCCCGATGGCCGGTGCCTCCACGACCGGGCGGCGGGGACCGTGCAGATTCGCATGTGAGCGGCTGATCTGCGGTGCTGGGCACCCTGAGGGGGAGTGATTACACTCACATCCCATGAGATGCCGATCGGCGCGCAGCCCCGTGATCCCAGCGACGACGGCGGTGATGCTGCTCGCCCTGACGGCCTGCAGCGATGAGCCCTCCGGCCCGCCTGAGGGCGCGTCATCGTCTTCCTCGGAATCGGCGACGGACCAGAACGGAGGGTCCGGTGACACCTCTGAGGCGGCTGATGACGCGGATTCGGAACAGGGCGCCGACACGGAACAGGGCAGCGGCTCGGAGGAGGGTGCTGACCGGCCAGCTTCCGCCACCACAGAGATGGTGCACGTCGAGACGATCACCGGTGATATCAGCCCCAAGTCGGTCGTTGCCAGCGGTGAGGGACTCGTCCTGGCGAATAATATGATGTACCGGCACACGGTCACCTTCTACGATGCTGAGACCCATGAGCTGGTGCAGACCCTGGATGACACCGTCGACGCCGAGGCTCACGGACTCCAAGGCCAGTCCGGTGAGATCAGCGGAGCCCCCGTGGAGGCGGTCTGGACCAGTGATGGCCAGTACGCCTACGTCTCGCAGTACCAGCTCACCGACATCGGAGCCACGGCCGAGGACGACTGCGCCGCCGGCGAGGCCATCGCCGAGTCTGTGGTCTACCGGTATTCAGTAGCCGAAGAGGACTGGGACCAGGTGATCGAGGTTGGCCGAGTGCCGAAGTATGTGGCGCTGAGCCCTGACGATTCGACTCTGCTCGTCTCCAACTGGTGTGATCGTTCGCTGTCCGTAGTGGACACCGAAACGGCCGAGGAGAACGAACAGATCCCGCTGAACTCGATGCCGCGCGGGATCGTCGTCCTGCCCGATGGAGAGACCGCCTACGTCACCGCCATGTACTCCAACGAGGTCTACCGCGTGGACCTCAGCACCGGCGAGAGCGAGGTAGCCTTCACCACCGGAGCCCGCCCCCGGCACCTCGTGCTCGACGATGCCGGGGAGGCGATGTACCTCACCGTGGCCGGGGCTGATCAGCTGCTGAAGATCGACCCGGAATCCGGGGAGGTCATCGACGAGGTCACCACGGGTCAGGAACCGAGGTCCATGGCGATCTCCGAAGACGGCACGGCGCTCTACGTGGTCAACTACGACGAGAATACGGTTTCGAAATTCGACGCCGAGACCTTGGAAGAGCTGCAGCGCGAACCGACCGGCGGGATGCCGGTGGGCGTGACCTATGAGCCGAGTACCGGCTCAGTGTGGGTGGCCGACTACGCCGGAAGCCTCACCGTCTTCGACGATTCCGGTCAGTGACTGGCTTCAGCGGCTGGCTTCAGTGACTGGCCTCTGGGACTGGCCTCCGCCGCCCAACCCGAGGGTGACGTATCGGCTGCAGTACCGGTCCCAGACCAGTGTCGCGGTGATGATGACCAGTGCTGAGCCGAGCATGTGCAGCCACACCAGCAGCAGCGGCAGCCCGGTGAAGTGCTGGATATACCCCAGCGCCCCCTGAGCCAGCACGGCGGCCACGGTCAGCCAGACGGCTCTGCGCTGGCGGCCCGAGGTCTTCAGCCGCGTCTGGCGCAGCAGCAGCACCACCAGCGCGGCGCAGAGCACCCAGACCGGCACCACGTGCAGCCGGGTGACCAGTTCCGGGGCGAAGGCATGCCGGGGAGCGATCGGGTCCCCGGCATGCGGGCCGGTGCCGGTGACGATCGTTCCCAACACCACGGCCAGAGCGGCGGTGACCAGCACGGCGGTCGCCATCACACGGGAGAGCTCGTCGGTCTGCCCGTCGACGAGCCGGACACCGGTCCGGCCCTGCTCGCGCAGTTCCACGCTGATCCGCGCCCACAGCATAGTGGCGATCATCACCAATGCCGCGGAGGCGATGAAATGCAGCCCGACCACCCAGGGGTTGAGGTCCGTCCACACGGTGACACCGCCGATGAGCGCCTGGAGCGGAATCCCCGCGGCCACCAGCAGCGTCATCACCACTAGGCTGCGGTGGCTGGACCACAGCCGGACCACGGCGAGGAACATCAGCACAGAGATGACCACCAGGACGAAGGTCAGCATCCGGTTGCCGAATTCGATGGCGCCGTGCATGCCCATCTCCTGGGTGGAGGTCCACGAGTCCGGAGTGCAGCGAGGCCATTCCGGGCACCCCAGACCGGAGGCGGTGAGCCGCACGGCACCTCCGGTGAGGATGATGCCGGTGTTGCTGATCAGGGTCAGCAGCGCCATCAACCGTGCCCAGGGGGTGATCCGATCCGGCATCACCAGCTCCTGGAGCTGCTGAAGCCTCCCAGGCAACGTCCGGTCAGCCAGCGAGGCGCCGCCGGGGCTGGAGTCATCTAAGGTGCGGCGCCGGTCGGACGTCGATGCGGGATCAGGCGTGGAGTTCATCGCCATCGGAACCACCTTCGTGCAGCGAGGACGGCGAGCAGCGTCCAGCCCGCCAGGATGAGCAGAGGGATCAGGGCAGGCAACCCGGTCAGTGACGCCTGCCGCAGCGATTCGCCGAGTGCGGCGGAGGGCAGCAGCAGAAGCAGTGCGCCGGGCCCGTCATGGGAGAGCGGGAACACGCTTCCCCCGGCGGCCCCCAAGAGGACCCAGACCACATTGGTCACCGCCAGCGTGGCCTCGGCGCGGACTGTTCCGGCCAGCAGCAGACCCAGCGCGGTGAAAGCGGCCGCTCCGATGAGCACACCTAGCAGCAGCCAGGGCAATCCGGCGGGCTGGGGTGACCAGCCCAGGCTGAGACCCACGGCACCGATGACCAGCAGCTGGATGACCACCACCCCCATCACCGCCACCGCTTTGCCCAGGATCAGCCCGGCCGGGCCCAGAGGCGTGGTCGAGAGATAGGCCAGCACTCCGTACTGACGTTCGAAGCCGGTGGCGATGCCCTGTCCGGTGAAGGCCGAGGCCATCACCGCCAGCGCCAACACCCCGGGGGTGATGACGTCGATGCCGGGTACGCCGGTCCCGGAGAGCAGCTCGAGCCGATGTGCGCCGATGAGCACCAGCACCGGCAGGATGAGCGAGACCAGCAGCTGTTCCCCGTTGCGCAGAACGTTGCCGGTCTCATAGAGACCGTGGGCGAGGACGCGACGGGCAAGGGAAGCGGGGTAGGAGTGGGTAGGGCTGCTCATGAGGAGGACACCTCCCAGAACACGTCTTCGAGGGAGCGCGACTCGAAGCTGACCTCACCGGGCATCATGCCGATCTGCTCCCACCACCGGGCGATCGCGGAGAGGTCCTCGGGCGTTGCGACGTCATCGACGCTCCACCGCGCACCCGGGCGATTGCCGCCCTCGTGCGTCAGCGGCGTCGGCGCGCAGTCGAGCTCCTGGGTCGTCAACGTCCGCGGAGCGACGAAAATCAGGCGGCGGCCGTGCTCGTCCTCGGTCAGTTCGGCCACTGTGCCGCTGCGCACCACTCGGCCGTCTTTGAGGATGTGCACCGCATCGGCGAGCCGCTGGGCCTCTTCGAGCAGATGGGTGGTCAGGACGATCCCCAGTCCGCGGCGTCGCAGCTCGTCGACCAGGTCGAAGACGGTCTGGCGGGACTGGACATCCAGCCCGGCGGAGGGCTCGTCGAGGAAGACGACCTCAGGGTTGCCCACCAGGCTGGCGGCCAACGCGACGCGCTGACGCTGGCCGCCGGAGAGACGACGCGGTGCGGTGTCGACGAAGGAACCCATATCGAGTCGGTCGATGAGGTCATCCACCGGCCAGGGGTCCCGGTGCAGCCGCGCGACATGCCGCAGCAGAGTCCGCGGCCGGACGGACTGGGGGAGACCGCCGTCCTGAAGCATCACCCCCACCCGGGCGCGCAGCTCGGCCCCGCAGCGAAACGGCTCCTGGCCCAGCAGGCGCACCGTCCCCTGTGAGGGCTTCACCAGCCCCTGCGCGCAGCTCAGCGTGGTGGTCTTACCCGCCCCATTGGGCCCCAGCAGGACCGTCACCTCACCGGGGTGAGCCAGAAGGTCCACACCGCGGAGGATCTCCCGCACCCCGGAGGTGCCGCTTCCCATGGCATCGGAGGTGCCGCTTCCCACCGCATAACGCACGTCACGCATGCTCAGGCAGGGTGGAGTCAGGGGGTTCATGGGCACCGGCCCATCCTACATTTTAGGGCTGGACCCCCGGGCGCAGGGCAGGTGAACCTTACTAGTCACCCCCTGTGGGATTAGGACATCATGGAGTCATGTATTCGAGCGGTGCGGCCTCCACGGTGCGTTCAGGGTCTGAGGAGCCTGACCGGCAGCCGGACCGCGGTGAGACCTCCCGCGAGACCGAGCAGAGCACCCGGGAGCGCGTGCTCCAGCTCGTCGTCGAAGAGGGGCCGATTAGTGCGGCGGCCTTGGGACGGCGTCTGAGCATCACCGCAGCAGCGGTGCGGCGCCACCTCGACGCGATGACCCAGGAAGGCATCGTGGAGGTCAAGCAGGTCTCCTCTCGCAGCCGGGGGGCTGGCCGTCCCTCCCGCCGCTATGTCATCTCCCAGCGCGGCCAGGACGC
This sequence comes from Nesterenkonia aerolata, assembly GCF_031470965.1. Classification (NCBI taxonomy): domain Bacteria; kingdom Bacillati; phylum Actinomycetota; class Actinomycetes; order Micrococcales; family Micrococcaceae; genus Nesterenkonia; species Nesterenkonia aerolata. The sequence goes on from NZ_JAVKGR010000019.1 coordinate 22,141, forward strand.
CTTCGGCGATGACTACCTGGCCCTCGCCCGCAGTGCGCTGAAGCTGCTGGTCGGCAGCGGGTCCGGTGATGCACAGCCGGCAGACACCACGGCAGCGGATGTGCGCAACACGCCGCCAGGTCCCGCTGAGGACCATGCCGACGGCGCCGCCGTCGATCCCGGGGCGCGTCGGCTCGCCGAAGCCTATTTCGCGGACTTCGAAGCCACCCACGCTGAGAAGCTCCACGCGGTGGCCGATCTCGACGAGCGCACCGAGCTGTTGGCCGCACTGCTCGCTGAGGCCGGTTTCGCCGGCTTCACCCGGCAGGTCGGCCGCGATGCCCCGCAGTTGGCCATGCATTCCACCCAGCTGTGCCAGGGCCACTGCCCGATCCGAGAAATAGCAGAGGACCATCCGGTGTTCTGCGAGGTGGAGACCGAGATGCTGGCACGTCTGCTCGACGTCGACGTCAGGCGGCTCTCCACTCAGGCCGGTGGTGCCCACGTCTGCACCACACACGTGCCGGTGGGCCGCGAACGGCTCGCCGCCGAACAGCGGGAACGCCATGACAGCGGCGAACCTGCCGCATCAAAAGACCGCCGTGCCGGACTGGGCCGCCTGTCCGGCACCGGACGCCGACGAATCGTCATCTCCCCGCGTCAACAAGAGAGGTTGTCATGACCGAACAGATTCCGCGCACCGAGGATCCGGGCGTGATCTCAGAGATTCTGGAGAAGAACCCTGAGCTCAACGCCATCGGTGCCTATGAGTACGGCTGGCACGACAGCGACGAGGCCGGTTCCCAGGCCCAGCGCGGCCTGAACACCGACGTCGTCGAAGACATCTCCGGTAAGAAGGACGAGCCGGAGTGGATGCTGAAGATGCGCAAGAAGGGGCTGAAGTACTTCGAGCGCAAGCCGATGCCGACCTGGGGTGCTGACCTCTCCGACATCGACTTCGACAACATCAAGTACTTCGTCCGCTCCACTGAGGGGCAGGCCCGGACTTGGGAGGACCTGCCCGAGGACATCCGCAACACCTACGAGAAGCTGGGCATCCCGGAGGCCGAGCGCGAACGGCTGGTTGCCGGTGTAGCCGCCCAGTACGAGTCTGAGGTCGTCTACCACCAGATCCGCGAGGACCTGGAGGCCCAGGGCGTCATCTTCATGGACACCGACACTGCGCTGAAGGAGCACCCCGAGTTCTTCGAGGAGTACTTCGGCTCGGTGATCCCGGTCGGTGACAATAAGTTCGCCGCACTGAACACCGCGGTGTGGTCCGGCGGCTCCTTCGTCTACGTCCCCAAGGGCGTGCACGTGGAGATCCCCCTGCAGGCCTACTTCCGCATCAACACCGAGAACATGGGGCAGTTCGAGCGGACACTGATCATCGCCGATGAGGACTCCTACGTCCACTACATCGAAGGATGCACCGCCCCGATCTACGACTCCGACTCGCTGCACTCCGCGGTGGTGGAGATCGTGGTCAAGAAGAACGCCCGCGTGCGCTACACGACCATCCAGAACTGGTCCACCAACGTGTACAACCTGGTGACCAAGCGGGCCGTGGTCGACGCCGGCGGCACGATGGAGTGGATCGACGGAAACATCGGCTCCAAGGTCACCATGAAGTACCCGGCGGTCTACCTGACCGGCGAGCACGCCAAGGGCGAGACCCTCTCGGTGGCCTTCGCCGGGGCCGATCAGCACCAGGACACCGGTTCAAAGATGGTGCACATGGCTCCGCACACCTCCAGCTCCATCGTCTCCAAGTCCGTGGCACGCTCCGGCGGGCGGGCCTCCTACCGCGGGTTGGTGCAGGTCAACGAGAACGCTCCGGGCTCGGCGAACTCCGTGGTCTGTGACGCGCTGCTGGTGGACACCATCTCCAAGACCGACACCTACCCGTACATCGACATCCGTGAGGACGACGTCACCCTCGGCCACGAGGCCACGGTCTCCAAGGTCTCCGAGGAGCAGCTGTTCTACCTGATGTCGCGTGGCATGGCCGAGGACGAGGCCATGGCGATGATCGTGCGCGGCTTCATTGAGCCGATCGCCCGTGAGCTGCCCATGGAGTACGCCGTGGAGCTCAACCGGCTCATCGAACTGCAGATGGAAGGCTCCGTCGGCTGAGCCACCTCAGATCACGTGGTGCGCAGACCAGCAAGGGTCTGCGCACCACGTCTGAGCCTGGCCGGCGCCGTCAGTCTCCATAGGTCAGCACTGTTTCCATAGGCCAGCACTGTTTCCATAGGCCAGCACTGTTTCCATGGGCCAGCACTGTTTCCATAGGCCAGCACTGTCGAATGACTACGAACAGGGAAGAGAACATCACGATGACCGATACTCCGTCCACGGAGGAAGTCGCCGGGGTCGAGGTGGGCGAGAGCCGCATCTCCATCCCCGGGTTCACAGAAGAGGGCGAGAACCTCGCGGCCGAGATGAACACCGCGGCCGAGCACAGCCACGGAGGTCTCGGAGAGAGCGGGGAGCTCACCGCCGGAGCCGGCTCACGGGCGAACCGGCACACCGGATTCGACCTCGCCGGTTTCCCCGAGCCCACCGGCACGGAGGAGGAGTGGCGGTTCACTCCGCTGAAGAAGCTCAGCGCAGCGCTCAGTGATGAGCCCACCGACAGTGCAGACGGTGAGCCGGTGGCCTACCAGGTCTCCGAGGGCGTGGAGGGCCTGGAGGTCTCGACGCTCGCCGATGGCCAGGCGCCCCGGGGCACAGTCCTGCAGCCGGCCGACCGTGCCGCAGCAGTGGCCTACCGACACGTCGACGAGGCCCTGCACCTGAAGGTGGCCCAGGGTGTGGAGCTCTCGGAGCCGGTGCGCATCGACATCACCGGCACCCGCGCCGGTGCTCGGGTGAACAGCCACATCGTGCTGGAGGCTGAGCCGAACGCTCGCGCGGTGTTCGTCATCGAGCACCGAGGATCCGCGGCGTTCAACGGCAACGTGGAGACGAAGGTCGCCGACGGCGCCTCGGTGAGCGTGATCTCGCTGCAGCGCTGGGACGACGACGCCGTCCACCTGGGCCAGCACGACGCCGAAGTCGGCAAGGACGCCAGCTATAAGCACATCAGCGTGTCCCTCGGCGGTGAGGTGGTGCGGCTGAACACCAACTTCCGCTACGCCGCTGAGGGTGCTGAGGCCGAGATGTATGGCCTGTACTTCGCCGACTCCGGCCAGCACATCGAGCACCGCACCTTCGTTGACCACAACGCCCCGCGCAACACCTCGAACGTGCTGTACAAGGGCGCCCTCCAGGGAGAGACGGCTCGCACGGTGTGGGTCGGTGATGTGCTGATCCGCAAGGAGGCAGAGGGCACCGACTCCTATGAGAAGAACCAGAACCTGGTGCTCACCGACGGCGCGCGGGCCGACTCCGTGCCGAACCTGGAGATCGAGACCGGCCTCATCGAAGGCGCCGGCCACGCCTCATCCACGGGCCGGTTTGACGAGAACCACCTCTTCTATCTCATGGCTCGTGGCATCCCCGAGAAGCAGGCCCGCCAGCTGGTGGTCCGTGGCTTCCTCAATGAGATCGTCCAGAAGATCGCAGTGGAGTCCATCGAGGACTCGCTCACCGAGGCGCTGGAGGCCGAGCTGGAGATCTCCGGCCACTGAGCCGCCGCCCCGAGCAGCCCACAGACGCGCCGAGAAGCCGGCGCAGACGCTACGCATCAGCACTTCGCCATCAGCAAAGGATTCGACACAGACATGTCTACGCTTGAGATCAAGGACCTGCACGCGCAGATCGAGACCGAGAACGGCCCCAAGGAGATCCTCAAGGGCGTCTCACTGACCATCAACTCCGGTGAGATCCACGCCATCATGGGTCCCAACGGCTCCGGAAAGTCCACACTGGCCTCCACCATCGCCGGACATCCCGCCTACGAGGTGACCTCCGGGTCCATCACCCTCGACGGTGAGGACGTGCTGGAGATGGAGGTCGACGAGCGGGCCCGCGCCGGGCTCTTCCTGGCCATGCAGTACCCCGTCGAGGTACCGGGAGTGACCATGACGAACTTCCTGCGCACCGCCAAGACCGCCATCGACGGTGAGGCGCCGAAGCTGCGCACCTGGACCAAGGAGGTCCGGGAAGCCATGGAGAAGCTGAAGATCGACGCGGAGTTCGCCAACCGCAACGTCAACGAGGGCTTCTCCGGCGGTGAGAAGAAGCGCGTGGAGATCCTGCAGATGGAGCTCTTCAAGCCGAAGGTCGCCGTCCTTGACGAGACGGACTCCGGCCTGGACATCGATGCGCTGCGCGTGGTCTCCGAGGGTGTCAACCGTGCCCATGAGGCCAACGGAATGGGCACTCTGCTCATCACTCATTACACGCGCATCCTCAACTACATCAAGCCCGATGTGGTGCACGTCTTCGTCGACGGTCAGGTGGCCGAGCAGGGCGGTCCCGAGCTGGCTGACGAGCTCGAGGCCGACGGCTACGATCGTTTCCTGAACGCGGTGCGCGCCTGAGCCGGCCGCTGCCACCGGCTGCGGGCATATCCGCGGCCGATGTGCTGTTGTGCCGAGCAGGCAGGAAGGAGAGTCACTGATGACCGATGCGACCACGGCGGAGCAGACTCCGCTCGAAGACATCGAAGAGGCCCTCAAAGACGTGATCGACCCTGAGCTGGGGATCAATATCGTCGATCTCGGGCTGCTCTACGGGCTGAACTATTCCGAGGACGGGGCGCTCATCATCGATATGACGCTCACCACGGCAGCCTGCCCGCTGACTGACGTGCTCGAGGACCAGGTCGGCCAGCAGGTCGGGACCATGGTCGATGAGTGGCGTCTGAACTGGGTCTGGATGCCGCCCTGGGGGCCGGAGAAGATCACCGAGGACGGCCGCGAACAGATGCGAGCCCTCGGCTTCAACATCTGAGGTCCCTGACCGACGTTCATAGATCGAGCCTCGTCTCGGTCACCGGGGTCTCCCCCCGCCATCGCTAAGAGGTCCGGAAGCCTGTGTCAGGCTTCCGGACCTCTCCTGTGCCGCGTGCTGCCCACACCTACTGACCGGTACGTGTCAGGCTGAGGAAATACCTGTTACACTTTGTCATGAATGCAACTCTCCTCTCGGATGAAGGCTGTTGAGTGATGGACGCTTCTCATAAGTCGTCAAAATGTCTCTGGTTCGTCAGCTGAGGAGTTGTATCGGATGCCCTCTCGAGATGCGCTCATCGCTCGTGATGGCCTAGTGGCCTCTCTGCGACGCACCGCCGAGGAAGTCTCCGCGCGCCGCACACCACAGTGGGTGCTCCTGGAAGGTGCCATGGGAGTGGGCAAGACGGCGCTGCTGAATCAGATCGGCGGCGAGCTCGACTCTTGGCTGAGGTCCGGGATCTACCTGCAGGAACCCGACCAGTTCACCAAGGGCTTCCTCCTGACGGAGTTCTTCCGGCTCGACGGCGGCAGCCCTCCGGCGATGTCGGATGAGACGGAGTTCGTCGAGCAGCTGCTTCAGTGCCTCCGTCAGGCGCAGCGCCCCGCGGTCATCCTCATCGACGATCTCCACTGGGCCGATCCGTTCTCAGTGGAGATCCTCTTCCGTGCCATACGCAGCATCCAGAGCGGAGCGGTGCTCGGAATCGCCACGATGCAGGGCCGAAGCCGACCGGACCTGCGCAGGATGAGGCAGTTCCTCGACACGTCACTGGCCGGTCAGGTCTACCGGGTGAAGGCTCTGAGCGGAAAGGAGATCCAGCAGCACCTTCAGGGCCGGCTCGGGATCCCGGTGGAATACGCCATCGCTGAGATCATCCGTGAGGCCACCGACGGGCTGCCGCATTTCGTCTCCTTCGTCAGCGATCAGCTCACCCGCCACCCCGGAAGCTGGGGGAACCGGCTCTCCGATGCCTTGGGTGCCTTAGTCTCCCACTATGGTCCCGGTGCTGCCCATACGGAGTCTCTGCGTCAGATGCTGACGAGGTTCTCCCCTCAGGTGCGCGACGCGGTGGCGCTGGCGGTCAAGGCCCGTCAGCCTGTGTCTGTCGAACAGATCCGTGAGGCGCTGGGCCACGGAGAGCTTGAGGTGGAGGAGCTGCTGGACACTGGGCTTCTCGAATGGCACTCCGAATCAGGGCGGCTCAGCCTGGAGTACCCCGTCACGACGACTGCGGCGGCGACCTCGGCGCCGTCAGTGCTGTCCGGTGACCCACAGATCTCTGACTCACAGGTCTCGGGGACGGAGGTTTCTGGCCCGCACTTCCCCGGGGCGCCGGCGTCTGAGGGCCCTGAGGTCACCTCCGATATCAGGCGCGGCGTATGGGGCGGCAGCGCATCGATCTGGTCCCACACCCACGACCATCGCCTAGCACTGGGTACGCAGAACCCTTCACTGGTGGCCGAGGAACTGATGCACGGCGCCCAGCAGTATCTGCGCGAGGCAGACCCGGACCGGGCGCTGGCTCTGGCCCGGACGGCCTGCCACGTGAACCCGACCACTGAGCTGGCTGAGCAGTTCGCCTACCTGGCGCTATCGGTGCGGAACACGCCGATGATCCGGAGCCTCTCGGTGCTGCTGCCGCATCTGCGTGATGGCCTGCTCCGGCAGGCTGTCCGTGTGCACCAGGCGATGGCGATCGGAGACCTTAAAGGCGCGCGGGACATCCTGGCAGCGACTGAGGGTGCGGAGCAGGCCACGCCGAAGGCTCTGCTGGTCTTCGCCGAGGTGACCTCCGCAGTGGCGGCGGCGTATTCGATGTGCGGCATCGGCGACGACCTCTGCGATGTCCTCCGACCCGTGATCCAGGCGTTGGACTGTTCAGCGCAACGGTTACCTCACCCTGCCGGAGACGGTGAGGAGAGCACTGCGAAAGCCGAGTCCGCTCCGGACGACCGCCCGAACCAGGCGGGCGCTGCTGCCTGCTGTATCGACAGTCCCGTAGCACTGGCGCGCGACGGGCTCTTCCTGCGCAGCCTGCTGCAGATGTGGGATCTGCTCAGCCGTGTCGAGTCCAGAGACTTCGGCCAGACCCAGCAAGACCTGGACGACCTCATCCACGGGCTGCTCGGTATCCCGGGCAGCGACTACCCCCGGGCCATCATGCTGAACATGAAGAGCGTCGCCCTGTGCCGCGCGGGGGATCTGGCCAGCGGCTATCGCCTCGCCGAGGAGGTCCTTCGGCTTCCGCTACCTGCAGGTGCGGGAGTGTTCACTGCCTCGCGTGTGTGGATGGTCTACGCACTCTTCCACGCTGGCCGATGGGATGAGGCCCGCGATATGGCGCTGACAGCGGCCTCGAACAGCCTCACCCTCGGCCATGAACTCGACCTCCAGCTGCGTCACGCGGTGAACCTGGTGCCCGCCGCACGGGGCGAGGTCGTGGAGGACTCCGCCTGGTGTGCTGTTCCCGCCGAACCGGCTGAACCGGCTGAATCCGCTGAGGGTGCCCGGTGCCCGGAGTCGTTCCGGCTCTCGGAGGTCTCTCGCGCCTACGCTCAGGCGTGGTCGGCTATCGCTGAGGACGATCATGACCAGACGGCAGCGCTGCTGCTGAGAGTTCGGGGAGGCGGCGACCGGTGGACCGGTGGGATCTGGAGCACAATCCTGCTCGGGCGCGCCTATCTCTACAGTGGCCGGGGCTACCTCATCGGACCGCTGCTGGAGGAGGTGGCGCAGGACTCCAAGAGCCCTGAGTGGGTGACCCAGTGTGTCACTGAGGCGCTGCGCGGCCTGTGGTCACGAGCCTCCGGCGAGCTCCACCGGAGTTTCGCCTCCCTGCGCAGGGCATGGACGATGCTTGTGCCTACATCCACACCTGACGTCGGCGCCGACAGCGCTGGCGAGGCTGAGGGCGCCGCGGCTGCGGACAACGCTCCTGATGAACAGGACCGGAACTGGCCGCATCGGATCTACGCCGCCCTGATCGGCGTGGAGATGGCGCGGCTGGTCCTCTCCGGGGACTTCTCCGGTGATCCGCAGGATCGTGCCATCGCCGAATACGCCGCAGGCTGGGCTGCTTCGCTGTTCCATCTGTGCGGAGCGCAGCTGCTCTTCCGCCAGGCAGATGAACTCGCCCAGCGGCTCGCCCGCCCGACGGCGGCCCACCGGCGTCGACCGCAGTCGGCAGCACCGGGCACCCCTGGGACATCGGGTATCCCTGGGACACTGGGCGCGCTGGGTGCCGCGAGGGCCGGGCCTCCCGAGCCCGGCGGGCATCTTGTCGGCGTCCCCAGCGAACTTGCGGCCTCAGATGATGAGTCATTGACGGTACTGACTCCGAGGGAGAGGCAGATCGCCCTGCTGCTCCATCGCGGTGACAGTAACCGGGAGATCGCCGCTGAGCTGACGGTCTCGGTCCGCACCGTCGAATTCCACGTCGCCAACATCCTCTCCAAACTGCATCTGTCCTCCCGGCACGATCTGCGCGGCCGGTTTCGGCAGGGCTGAGAGCCGATGCCTCGGCAGCGCGTTCGGGCTGCCGAGGCCGGGCGGGTAGACTCATGGGCTGATCAACCCCGGGATACCGGGATGCCCCCGAGGCCCGGAAAGGCACGGCCCCACTGTGATCAGCGTTTCTGCCCTTGAGCTGCGCATCGGCGCGCGACTGCTCATGGACGAGGTGAGCTTCCGCGTAGACGCCGGCGATAAGATCGGTCTCGTCGGCCGCAACGGCGCCGGGAAGACGACGATGACCAAGATCCTCGCCGGCTACGGTCAGCCCACCGCCGGACATATCGAACGTACCGGTGCCATCGGCTACCTGCCTCAGGATCCGCGCGTCGAGGACATGACCCAACTGGCGCGCGATCGGATCCTCTCTGCCCGCGGACTCGATGACGTCATCACCAAGATGCGCACCGCCGAGGACGAGATGACCTCAGCAGACGACGCCGTCCGTGACCGGGCGATGCGGCGCTACTCCACCCTAGAGGCCCGCTTCCAGGCCAACGGCGGATACGCCGCCGAATCCGAGGCTGCCACCATCTGCGCCAACCTGGACCTTCCCGAACGGATCCTCGCCCAGCCGCTGGAGACGCTCTCCGGTGGTCAGCGGCGCCGCGTCGAGTTGGCTCGGATCCTGTTCTCCGATGCTCAGACACTGCTGCTCGACGAGCCCACCAACCACCTCGACCAAGACTCGATCGTATGGCTGCGGGACTACCTGCAACACTTCTCCGGCGGCTTCATCGTCATCTCCCACGACGTCGAGCTGGTGGAACGCACGGTCAACAAGGTGCTCTATCTGGACGCCAATCGGCAGTGCGTCGACGTCTACAACATGGGCTGGAAGCAGTATCTGGCCCAGCGCGATCAGGACGAAGCGCGGCGCCGTCGTGAGTACGCCAACGCGGAGAAGAAGGCCTCCGCGTTACGGGCCCAGGCAGAGAAGATGCGGGCTAAGGCCACGAAGGCCGTCGCTGCACAGAACATGCTCAAACGCGCGGACCGGATGATGCGCGGGTTGGAGGGGGAGCGGCAGACGGACCGGGTCGCCAACATCCGCTTCCCGGAGCCGGCACCGTGCGGAAAGACACCTCTGACAGCTCAGGGGCTCTCCAAGTCCTACGGCTCTCTGGAGATCTTCCGGGGCGTGGACTTGGCCGTGGACCGTGGCTCGCGCGTCGTCGTGTTGGGATACAACGGTGCAGGGAAGACGACGCTGCTGCGGATGCTGGCCGGCGTCGGCGAACCGGACTCCGGGCAGGTGCATGCCGGCCACGGCCTGAAGCTGGGTTACTACGCCCAGGAGCATGACACGCTGGACACCAGCCGCTCCGTGCTGGCGAACATGAAGTCCGCCGCCCCCGACCTCAGTGACACCGACCAGCGCAAAATCCTCGGCTCCTTCCTGTTCTCCGGCGACGACGTCGACAAGCCCGCCGCAGTGCTCTCCGGCGGAGAGAAGACTCGCTTGGCCCTGGCGACTCTGGTGGCCTCCAGCGCGAACGTGCTGCTGCTCGACGAGCCGACCAACAACCTCGACCCCGCCTCTCGTGAGGAGATCCTGTCCGCGCTGCGCACCTACCAGGGCGCGGTCGTGCTGGTGACCCATGACGAGGGGGCCGTCGAGGCCCTGGACCCTGAGCGCGTGGTTCTGCTGCCCGACGGCGTCGAAGACCTCTACACGGCCGAATACCAGGATCTGGTCACCCTGGCCTGAACCCAGCGGGCCTTGAGGGCTCAGCCGTCTGCTCACGGCGGCTCATCCCAGTACGGGGATCTACGGGGGAGCCCACCAGGATCTACGGGGATCTGCCCGTAGTTGCCGCGGGGATCGCCCGCACCACAGTTACCCCGCACCCCTGCGCCTTCCTACCATTCGATTCGCATCGCCATGACTGGCGATCGCGTCTCGACCCAGGGAGTATGCAGCCTCAGATGAGTAGTGACCTCAGATCCTCCGCGCCTGACCACCCGGAACTGGCCATCTTCGGCACTGCGGAGCCGCCGGAGCGACGAACCCTGGTGGATATCCTGCAGGCGACGATCGAGGAACACCGTGACGTCCTCGCCATCGATGCCGACGCGGCCCCGGCAGAACCCAGCGCAGCCTCCAGCGCTGTTGCCGGGCAGTCAGGGGGTTCAACCGTTGACACCGTGACCTACGGTGAGTTAGAGGAGCTCATCGAAGAGCATGTGCAACGGTTGTGGGACCTGGGGATCGGCCGTGGTGACCGGGTCGGTGTGCGGGTGCCCTCCGGCACGGTCGATCTCTACGTCGCGGTGCTGGCCACGCTGTTCGCGGGTGCGGCCTATGTGCCGGTGGACTGGGACGATCCCGATTCCCGGGCCGAGACGGTCTGGGCCGAAGCTGGAGCCGCCGCCGTCTTCGGAGAGAGCCTTCAGCTCACCGTCCGTGACGGGGTGGAACCCGGCGGAGACCTCAGCACCCCCGGTACGGCCGACGACGCGTGGATCATCTTCACCTCCGGCTCGACGGGGACGCCGAAGGGCGTGGCCATCACCCACCGCTCGGCAGCGGCGTTGGTGGACGCTGAAGCCGATCTGTATCTCACACGGCGGCCGCCGGGCCCCGGCGACCGTGTGATGGCCGGGCTTTCTGTGGCATTCGACGCCTCCTGCGAAGAGATGTGGCTGGCCTGGCGCTATGGCGCCACACTCATCCCGGCGCCGCGGGATGTGGTGCGTTCCGGCCCGGAGCTGGGCCGATGGATCGTGGACCACGCGATCACCGTGGTCTCCACAGTTCCCACGCTGGCCTCACTGTGGCCGGCCCAGGCGCTGGAATCGGTGCGGCTGCTGATCTTCGGCGGGGAGGCCTGTCCACAGGAGCTCGCTGCCCGGCTGGTCCGTCCGGGGAGAGAGGTGTGGAACACCTACGGGCCCACTGAGACCACGGTGATCGCCACCGGCCACCTGCTCACATCCGATCCGCCGGTCCGCATCGGCCGCCCGGTCCGTGGATGGGCCCTGGCCGTGGTGGACGGTGACGGAGCACCGGTGCGCTGGGGAGAGACCGGTGAGCTCGTCATCGGCGGTGTGGGCCTGGGCCGCTATCTGGATGCGCAGAAGGACCGGGAGAAATACGCGCCGCTGCCCAGTCTGGGATGGGATCGGGCCTACCGCACCGGAGATATGGTCCGCGCTGAACCGGAGGGCCTGATCTTCGGCGGCCGGGCCGATGACCAGATCAAACTCGGCGGTCGACGTCTGGAACTCGGTGAGATCGACGACCACCTCACCCAGATGCCCGGTGTCAGAGTCGGGGCGGCGGCCCTGCACCGCACCGCAGGGGACTCCGAGGTCCTCGTCGGCTATCTGGTCGCCGAGGAGGGGGCCGAGCTCGATATCGACGCGATCCGCTCGCAGATGCGCACCCGGCTGCCCGGAGGCATCACACCGGTGCTCCACGAACTGGAGAAGATGCCGCTGAAGACCTCCGGCAAAGTCGACCGGGGCGCGCTGCCCTGGCCGTTGTCGACGGGATCTGCACCGACAACGGGACTCGATCCTGAGCTGCAGTGGTTGGCGGAGCTGTGGGCCGATCAGCTCGGACCCCTGCCGCTGGAGGAAGACAGCGATTTCTTCGCCCTCGGCGGAGGGTCCGTGGCACTGGCTCGGTTAGTCGCGGAGATCCGCCGCAGTCGCCCGAGCGCAGAGATCGGAAAGCTCTATGCCCATCCAAGCCTGCGGGCCATGCATGATTACCTTGCCACCTTGCCGGAGATCTCCGAGCATCGGCCCTCACCACGGCCAGTGCCGCGCCGCGCCGGTGTGGTGCAGACCGGCTTCGTCGCCCTGCTCTATATGCTCAACGGCATCCGCTATGTCACCGGCGCGCTCATGGTGGTGTGGATCCTCTCCGTGGTCTTCGACGCCGGATGGGTGCCGCAGCCGCCCCTGCTGCCGCTGATCGTGGCATGGCTGCTGGTCGTCTCGCTGCCCGGGCGTCTTCTGGTGGCGGCGGCCGGTGCCCGGCTGCTGACCTGGCGGCTGACCCCTGGGCACTACCTCAGAGGAGGCCGTGAGCATCTCAGGCTCTGGGCTGCGGAGCGTCTGATTCAGCATCAGCGCCTGGAGGTGCTCTTCGGCACGCCTCTGGCGCCGATGATGCACCGGATGTTCGGCAACCGTGTCGGGACAGGGTCCGTGCTCTATCAGGCCCCGGCGGTCACCGGCCTGGTGGATATCGGCGATCACGTCTCGGTGGAGCATGAGGTCGACCTCGCCGGTCATTGGATCGATGGCGACACCGTGCACATCGGTCAGGTGTCGGTGGCCGACGGCGCGCGGGTGGGCACGCGCAGCATCGCCTCCCCGGACGCGCGTATCGGGGTGGGGGCCGAGGTGCTTCCCGGCTCCCACATCGACGGCGAGGTGCCCGATGGGCAGGTCTGGGGCGGATCGCCGATGTGTCATCGTGGAGCCGCCGGTGAGTCCTGGCCGGCGGGTCATCCCGGGCAGAGCCCCGAGCTCTCCGTCTGGGGCCGTCTGCGAAGTGTGCTGACCTACTCCGTCAGCGTCCTGCTGATCGGGGCGCTGCCGGTGATCGCTGTGGCGCCGGCGGTGGGGATGATCCTTCCGCAGGTGATCACGATGCAGGCCTACGAGGACGTCTTCGCGGTGCTGGCGGTGTGGGCTCCGCTGTTCGTCGTGCTCACCGCACTGACCTGGCTGCTGCTGGTCATCGCCGTGGTGCGCCTGGTGGCGGCGATGATGCCGCCCGGGTACTTCTCCCAGCACGGCAGCCAAGCGTGGGCGGCCTGGCTGACCCATACTCTGCTGCAGCGCACACTGATCTCCACCTATCCCGTCTACTCCTCGGTGATCACACCGGTGTTCCTGCGGATGCTGGGGGCCTCGGTGGGCCGCGGGGCGGAGATCTCCACAGTGGAGACCATTCCGCATCTGACCCGGCTGGAACGCGATTCCTTCGTCGCCGATCACGCGATGATCAATATGCCGCGGATGCGCGGCGGGTGGCTGCACCTGGGGACCACGGTGATCGGTGCGGGCAGTTTCGTCGGGAACTCCGCGATCGTGGGCCCGGACCGGGATCTGCCGGCTGATTCCCTGGTCGCGGTGTTGGCCTCCACTCCGCACCAGGCGCCCAAGAGCACCTCGTGGTTGGGCAACCGCGCCGAGTCGATCCCGCGGGTGAAGGTCGAAGCGGACCAGACGGGCACCTACCGTCCCAGCCGGCGGCTGCGTGCCGCACGCATCGCCGTGGAGTCTCTGCGCATCCTCCCGGCAGTCATCACCGCATGGTTGGACCTGATGGTGGTCTATGTGCTGACCATGATCTACCTTTCCGCCGGCAGCCCCGCTGAAGGGGTCCTTCTGGCCACGCTCTGGTCTGGTCCGGTGGTGCTGGGTGCCGGTGTACTCGCCAGCCTGGTTCCTGTGGCCATGAAATGGGCCATGCTCGGCGTCTTCCGGCGCACCGAACACCCGCTGTTCAGCACTTTCGTCTGGCGCAGCGAACTGGCCGACACCTTCGCCGAATCACTGGCGGTGCCGAGTCTGGTGCGGATGAGCATCGGCTCCCCGCTGTTCGTGTTCTGGGCACGGCTGATGGGTGCCCGTATCGGACGCGGCGTCTGGTGTGAGACCTGGTGGCTGCCCGAGTTCGATCTGATCACCCTGCATGATGCGGTGACCGTCAACCGTGGCACTGTGCTGCAGACGCATCTCTTCCACGATCGGGTCATGGGACTGGAGACGGTGACGATGGACGAGGGATCCACGCTGGGGCCCAACAGTTTCATGCTTCCCGGTTCCTGTGTGCGAGCACGCAGCACAGTGGGTCCCGGCTCACTGGTCCTGCGCGGAGAGATGGTGCCCTCCGACGGCGTCTGGGCCGGCAATCCGGTCGGTCACAGCAGCAGCCAGGGCAGCGGCCAAAGCAGCGGCCAGGGCAGTGCTCCGGGCAGTGTGCCGGGCGAGGGCAACAGCCCCGCAGAGCCCGTGCAGTCCCCAGAGACGCCCCACTCTTCAGAGAGGCCGTCAGCAGAGACAGCGGATCCAGCGGATCAGGGACATGAGCTGGTGAAGGAGGCGACGCAATCATGAGCACCATCAATGACAGCACTGACACGGCGGTGCGGCCGGCTCAGCAGGCGGCCGTGGACACCCCGACGTCCATCGGGGAGTCCACGGTGCAGGACATTCCTGAGGGGCATCTGCCGCCGGGTATCCGTCCGGCCCCGGGTGCCCGCGGACCGCGCCGCATCTGGACCGGGGAGGAGCAGGCTGCCCAGGAGAACGCTGAGGACCCGACCCGCCCGGTGGAGATTGTGGAGCATGCCGGTGGTCAGACGACCGGCGCAGCCGCATCCTGGCCGAGTCGACGTACAGTACGCCGCCGTGCCAGGCAGGGTGGGGCCGTCTATAAGCTCCAGACCCGCGACGGCCGGCGCACTCAGCGCCGAGTGATGGGGATCGATGTGGCCCGCGGGGTGGCACTGTTCGGGATGGTGGCCATCCATACGCTGCCGGCCTGGAGCGAGGCCGCACAGGGCCCCACGGTGACCTGGACCCTCTTCGCCGGGCACTCGGCGGCCCTCTTCGCTGTGCTGGCCGGGCTCAGCCTGGCCCTGCTGACCGGGGGACGGCGAGTTCAGACAGGGCGCCGAGGACTGCGCTCGCGGGTCGGGTTGGTGCTGCGAGCGGTGCTTCTGCTGGTGGCCGGGCTCGCGCTGAACCTGATGTGGTTTCCGGCGTACAACATCCTGCCCTACTACGGGCTGCTCTTCCTGCTGGCAGTGCCGCTGACCCTGATGCGAGCCGGCGGGCTCATCGTCTCTGCGGTGGTGCTGCTGGTGGGATCACCGTTTCTGACCTACCTGGTGGTCCGCTCCACAGGCGCAGAGAGCGTCATCAACCCCAGCCTGGTCGATCTCTTCGCCGATCCGCTCGGCGTCACGGTCAGCCTGCTGCTGACCGGCAGCTATCCGGCAGTGACCTGGATGGCGTTCATCTGTCTGGGCATGGCCCTGGGCCGGCTGCCCCTGCATCGAGAGAGAGTTCAGATCGGGCTTCTCATCAGCGGTGCCGTGCTGGCGGTATCCGCCTACGCCGCCTCAGCGCTGCTGATCTTCCGCCTGGGCGGGATGCAGGAGATCGTCAGCAGGACTCCGGGCGCGACACCGAGCAGCGTCGAGGATGTCATGATCTTCGGACCTGAGCCGACACTGCCGACCACGACGCTGTGGTGGCTGGCCATCGACGGCCCGCACACCAATACGCCGTTCGCTGTGGCGCTCAGTGGCGGAATCGCGCTGGCCGCATTGGGAACTTTGCTCTTGGTGAGTCGGCTGGCGGGCCGGTGGCTGCGACCGGTGGCGGCAGTGGGGTCGATGACGCTGACCTTCTACACTGCGCACCTGGTCTTCCTCTCCTGGGTCGACGTCGAGGCCACCCCGTGGTTCTGGTTCGGAATCCAGATGGCGGTGGCGATCATCGCCGCGATGGCCTGGCAACGGGCCTCGGGGCGCGGGCCCTTGGAACGCCTGCTGAGCCTGCTCTGCGCTGCTCCGGCCCGTCTGATCGTTCCCCGCAGCCAGGCCGAAGCAGCCAGGGCCGACGATGTAGGGTCACCGCCGGGTCAGTCGGACCAGCACACCGCGGCACAGCACCGGTCATGACCGAGCAGGTCACGGAGGTCCAGACTGGTGAGGCGGTACCCGGGAGGATCCACCGGATGCCGAGCGCTGCCCACCAGGTCTAGGGCAGGGTCACGGGCGAGTCCCAGTCCGTCAGCCTTCAGCCGCGCCTCTTTGCGAGTCCAGATCTCCGTGGCTGTGCGGGCCCGCTGACCGGGCAGACGACGCCGCAGCAGCCGCTGTTCTGCGGGGTGGAGCACCTGCTGGAGCTGACGGGCCTGTCGGGGTGTTTGTCGCTGCTCGATGTCGACTCCGATCGGCCGAGGGGCGGCAGCCATCAGGACGGCATCCTCAGCACGTGAGAGCGAGATGGCCAGCTGGGACCCTTCCAGGACAGGCGCCCGGTGTTCGTGCGTCTTCAGCCGCAGTGCTTCCGGGCTTTCCGGGCTGACACCCTCCAAGGCGGCGAGGAAGGCCCGAAGGCACAGATGTGATGCTGTCATGACGGCGGCCCGACGCCGATCACGCAGACGTGCGGCACGGGTCCGGACCGCGCTGTCGGCGCTCTGCTGTCGGCTGGCTGACCAGTCGAGCAGCTCCGGGGTGGGTACCAGCCGCACGCTGATATCGGCCGGGGCGCCGGTGAGGGTGACCGGCGTCCCCGGCAGTGGGTACCGCCGCTGCACCATAGTCAGTCGGTGACGCCTCAGCCCTGCCGCTGGTTCAGGAAGTCCTCGGCCCCGCCGACCAGCTCTAGATGCCCCTGTTCGAGGTCATCACGGCCGACCAGCGCGGCGATCTCGGCGGCGAACTCCTCCACGGAGTACAGCCGCCCTGCCGCTTCCCGGCGCGACTCCAGGGCTCCGGGCTCAGCACGTTCAAGCAGGGTGGCGGTGATGGTGCCCTCGATCATGTCCCCGGAGATGACGGCGAGGGTGATGCCGCGTTCGTCGAGTTCGGGCAGCATCTCCAGCAGGGCGTCCTCGCCGGCACGCTTGGACCGGGCCACCGGCTCGTAGGAGTCCATCGTCGACGTCTGGTGGATGAAGTGAGCCTGGTGGCTGGTGACGAAGATGACCTGGGAACCTGCGGGCATGACCTGCATCGCCGTGCGGAGCATCTGTACCTGGGCGTCGCGGTTCAGCATCAGCGCGTAGTCCTCCCCACGGTCAGACTCCATACCGCCTGAGGCGTTGAGGATCAGCAGGTTCAGCCCGCCGAACTCCTCGATGGCGGCGTCGACCAGTGACTGCGCACCAGCCTGCTCCGTGAGGTCCGCGCCGACGGCAACGGCGCGCCCGCCAGCCTCCTCCACCGTCTTGACGACCTTATTGGCACGGGGAGCCTTCTGCCGGTAGTTGACCACGACCCCGGCGCCGCGGGCACCGAGAAGTGCGGCCGTCGCGGCACCGATCCCGCGGGAGGAGCCGGTGATGATCGCGCCGGCGCCGGCGAGATCCTGCTGTGTCTGACTGTCGGTCATCGCTGGTGTCTCGCCTTTCGGAAGGGTGCTGCGGGGGAGAAACGATCAGGGGGAGGAGACGTATGTACGGAGAAGGTGTCTCTGGAGGACGCCGATCCCAGGGGTTCAGTGCCCCATGCCCAGGCCGCCGTCGACGGGGATCACCGCACCGGAGATATACGCGGCCTCCTCGGAGGAGATCCAGCGCACCACCCGGGCGACCTCCTCGGTCTCGGCAAAGCGACCCGCCGGAATCGAGTCCAGGTACTTCGCCTGGGTGGACTCGTCCAGGGCATCGGTCATATCCGAGCGCACGAACCCGGGAGCCACCACGTTGGCAGTGATGCCCCGGCCGCCGAGCTCGCGGGTCAGGGAACGGGCCATACCGACCAGCCCAGACTTCGAGGCCGCGTAGTTGATCTGCCCCGGGGAACCGTAGAGCCCGACGACGGAGGAGATCAGCACGACTCGTCCGCGCTTGAGCCGCAACATGCCCTTGGACGCGCGCTTGAGCACGCGGAACGCGCCGGTGAGATTGGTGTCGAGCACATCGGTGAAGTCCTCTTCGCTCATGCGCAGCAGCAGGGTGTCGCGGGTGATGCCGGCATTGGCCACCAGCACCTCCACCGGACCGTGGGCTTCCTCCACACGGGTGAAGGCCGCACCCACAGAGGCGGCATCAGTGACATCGGCGGCCACACCCAGCGCACCCTCGGGGGCCTCACCGGTGCGGGTGGTCACGGCGACCTTGTCTCCTGCGGCCAGGAACTCCTCGGCGATGGCGCGGCCGATCCCGCGATTGCCGCCGGTGATCAGTACGCTGCGTCCGCTCATCGTTCTCCCTTAAGTGCTCGTCAGTCATCGTCATGGCACGACTGCGTGTGCTTCGCCTCCCCACACTATGCCAGGGCCCGGGTGACCGTCTCGTCACATGCCGTGTCACCGCAGGCAGCACCCGGGTTCACGTGCATCGTCCCAGGTGAGACGACGGCGTACTCAGATGAGAGGACTAGAATGGTTCGGATGAGCGAACCCGTCCACTCGCTGACCGATGCGCCCGAGCGGCATAGCGCGGAGCAGACACGTCGGATGGTGCGCTATGCGGTGTCCATGGGCATCCGTATCCTCTGTTTCATCCTTGCGGTCGTCCTGCAGAACTGGATGAGCTGGGTGCTGCTCGCTGCGGCGGTGATCCTGCCCTACGTGGCCGTTGTCGCGGCCAACGCCGGGGCGGATCGCTATGCCCGGGGCCGCGATGCCGGCTCGTTCGTGGACCGTGACCCGCTGCTGACATCGGGTTCCCCCTCCGGGGCATCCGGGCCTGCCGCGGAATCGGCGGCCTCATCCGCCTCAGATCAGCAGCCACCCCGTCAATGGTGGGAGGATGAAGAGGACGAGACGCCGTCCGGCACGGAACCGCCCCGGGTGATCCCCGGTGTGCTGGAGTCCACGCTGGACGAGGAGCAACAGCCGGAGGAACACCGCCGGAGGGAAGAAGGCTGACAGCAATGGACCTGCTGCGATCCTTGGAGTCCGAGGAGCCCAGTGCAGGGCCCACGGCACCTCAGTGCTCGCGCAAGGGGTGCCGGGCGGCGGCTGCCTGGCAGATCCTCTGGAACAATCCCAAGATCCACGCTCCGGAGCGTCGTAAGGTCTGGCTCGCCTGTGAGGAGCATCGTCAATGGCTCGAGCATTTCCTCCGCCAGCGCCTGTTCTGGCGCTCCACCGAGCCGATGGTTGAGGCTACACAGGCCGAAGGCACACAGCCAGACGGCCCCAGGGCCGAAGGTGCACAGACAGAAGGTGCACAGACAGAAGGCAACAGCGCAGAGGATGACCGCCCAGGGGGCAGCCGGGCAGAGGGCGCAGAGACCGGGCTGACGGGTGATGCCGGAAAGGCGGACCCTCGGTGAGCCGCTACCGTTTCCTGCTGACTCCCACCTGGCTCGGGTGGCTCGCCCTATGTGTGCTCTTCGCAGTGGCCTGCGCCTTCCTCGCCCAGTGGCAGATCGATCGACGCGAGCAGGCCCTGGAGGAGATCAACCGGGTGGTCTCCAACTATGACGAGGACCCCGTGCCCTACGCGGAGGTGCGCGATCTCTACGACTCGCCCTCGGCCGCCGACGAGTGGACGGTGACCACGGTGACCGGCGAGTATCTCGCTGACGACACCAAACTGGTGCGCAATCGTGCCCACGCCGGCTCGATCGGTTACGAGCAGCTGGTGCCCTTCGCCGTCTCCGGCAGTGAGGACATCGTCGTGGTCAGCCGCGGATGGCTGCCCACGGACTCGGCCGACGGCTCCTTGCCCGCCTATATGCCCCAGCCGCCCGAGGGTGAGGTGGAACTGATCATGCGGCTGAAACCGGCTGAACCGGCGATCGACCGGGACGCCCCGGAGGGCCAGCTAGCCTCAGTGGACACCGCCGAGTACTCCGCTGAGATCGGGGAGGACCTCATGCCGGGAGCCTACGGGCTGATGTCCTCAGAAGATCCCGCACCTGAGCAGGCCCCGCAGCAGCTGACTCGTCCGGAGCTCGACGAAGGACCCCATCTCTCCTATTCCATGCAGTGGTACGCCTTCGGCCTGCTCGGCTTCCTCGGGTGGGGATACGCCGCCCGGATCCACGCCCGTGACCAAGACCTGGCCGAGGCGGAGGACACGCAGGGCAGCGAGGAGATCGTCCACCGTGCCGCCGGGGTTTCCACCCAAGACCGGATCCGGGAGGCTCGACGGCGTCGCCGTCTGCGCAGCGGACAGCTCAGCGATGAGGACATCGAGGACGCCTGGAGCGAGGAGCACCTGCGTGAAACCCCAGAGGCGGGTGGGGAGCAACAACCCGGTGATCGGAACCTACGCGATCAGGAACTGCGCGCCACCCGCTGACGGACGCCGCTGACCCGCAGTAGCGGCGGCATAGCGGACACCTCACCTAGGTGTTCCTGAGCCCGCAGCTCTTCGAGAGTATCCAGCGGGATCGGCCAGCTCTGCCAAGGACGGGTCGCATCCGAGAGCTCAGCCCAGATCACACCGCGCTGGTGATGGTGCCGCAGCAGGGCTGAGAGGCCGTCGCTGGCGCGCCGGTAGGGCGAATCCTGCGGCAGGGAGCCGGCATGACGGGCGGCATCCGGTGCCAACCCGCGGATCTCAGCGGCCTCCTCGGCGCTGAGATGTGCTCGCTGGACCGGTTCCCGGCGTCTGCGCCGTGCCGCCGTATACACGGGGATCTCGCAGGGCAATGACGGTTCCGCCTCGGTCGCGTACTGCGCACTGATCTGGCGCAGCCGCTCGGAGGAGACCCCGCAGACCTCGGCCAGATATTTCGCCGGCCACCGCTGCGCCCGCAGCGCGGCGAGGAGATCAGCGAATTCTGCTCCGCGGGTCTCACGGTCCGCACCACGGGCGCGGGCGGTCTGGGCATAGGCCGTATACGCGGCGGCCAGCGCCTCACGGAGCGGTTCCGGCAGCTCAGAGGTCTCTGTACTCATGGTTCCATTGTCCACGGGTCTATCATGCAGGCCTCTCTCTACGGTCCACCGTCCATGTTCCACGGTCCATCGTCCACCGCGGCATTGGAAAGCCGGTGCATACTCTGGCGGCCTGCCCTGACCGCCTGACCTGACCGCCTGCTCAGACCAGCACCAGCAGCAGCGTCGGCACCAGAAGCAGCGCCAGGGCCCCGGTGATGATGCCCGCCCGCTGGGCCCACGGCATCGGCCTCGGAGCCTGCAGCAGGCGGCGCAGCCGCGCGGCAGTGACGTCGAGGTCATCGGAGTGTGCGGTGCTCAGATCATCGCCCGGAGTCTGGCTGCCTGTGTCCTGCCGCTGCGCCGAGTCCAGCGCTCGGCTACGTGATGCTCCAGTGCCGGAACTCAGCGCCAGGGCGCGGATCAATGCCTCGCGGGAATGGTCCCGCAGGGCGCCGTCATCGGCGAGCATCTCAGTGAGCTCGAGCACCGCCTCACGGCCGTATCGGGTGGTCGGCAACCAGGGCAGTGCGCGGTACCAGGCCTCGAAAGCCATGGTGAGCAGATGATGGCGCTGAGCCAGATGCGTGTGCTCATGAGCGACCACGGCCTCGAGGTCCTGCTCGCCCACCGCCTCGATCATGCCGCGAGAGAGCACAGTGACCGAGCGGGCCGCGGTGATCCCCGGAAGACAGTAGGCCAGCGGCGTCTCATGCTCGATGATCAGCGCCCCCGGATGCCTGACTGGCCGAGCCGCGGCGGGCTCTGGACTTCGGTGAGGCTGGTGATCCACGCGCGGGTCAGCGGGATAGCCGGTGTGGTCCGGCCCCGACTGCGCCCGCGGAGAGGAGAGCAGCCGAACGAGATCACGATGCCGCCGCCGCGCGGCCATGGTCCGTACAGAGATGCGCAGCAGAGTCAGCAGCAGGTGCACGGCCAGCAGCAGCGCCGCACAGAGCGAGAAGATATGCCAGGCGGTGACGTGGTGCTGAGCCAACGCACCGCCATCGGCGGTGGACGCCAGGCCGAACACGGTGGAGAGTGCCTCGGGGACGGACTCACCGAAGGGGAGCAGCCCGTAGACCAACGGCGCACCGATCAGCGCGAGCCCCCCGGCGAGGGCGACGGACTGCCACAGCAGCATCGTCGTCCACGGCGACCGGACCCGCCACTGGGCACGGCTGAGCAGCCGGGGCAGCGGAACGGCCAGCACGAACGCCAATACGGCGAGGAACGCGGCGAGCCAGATCACCGGGCCAGTCTACGGGTCCGCACGGTGCGGACCTGTAAGGGTGGTCAGGGTGGGTTCTCGGCGGAAGCGCCACAGCGCACTCAGCCGGTCTGGAGCACGCGGCGCAGCGTCTCAGCCTCGGAGTCGGAGATACCACCGATGAAACGGGCCAGCACAGCCTCGCGGTCTGCGGCCGTGCCCAACACCTCATTGAGCAGCTCGACGGTGTGCTCCTCGCGGGAGGCCGCCGCCGAGTACCGGTGCGGACGCAGTCCGCGGTCCCGCACGACCAGGCCCTTCTTCTCCAGGCGGGAGAGCACAGTGAGCACAGTGGTGACGGCGAGGTCCTCGCCGAGCTGGTGACGCAGCTCGTTGGCGCTCAACGCCTGCGGCTCATCCCAGAGCCGAGACATCACCGAGCGTTCCAGCTCTCCCAGGGTTGCCATATTCAGGGGCACCTTCTCCCGGTCATCCGAAAGTCGTGAAGACAGACATGCACATGTCCTCCGGGACAGAGGGGTGGTGCTGTGCGTGAGCAGCACCCCTCTGTCCCGGACTCATCGATTCTACCGGTGAGGAGCCGGTTTCTACAGCCGGCGACGAGACTCACGGAAGATGCCCGCGAAACGCCTTCGGTGCCTCAACTGAGAA